>NZ_CP107759.1 GCF_041431095.1 Streptomyces sp. NBC_00597 | reverse complement strand
TCCCGCGCGGGCGGCGCGGGTCGCCGACCGACTGGGGGCGACCGCCGCACCGTCCGTGGAGCAGGTCTTCACGTGGGGCGTGGACGCCGTCGTCGTGGCCTGCGCCACCGACGGGCACGCGGGGCTGGTCCTGCGGGCGGTACGCGGCGGGCTGCCGGTGTTCTGCGAGAAACCGCTGGCCACCGACCTCGCCCGGACGCTGGCCGTACTGCGCGAGGTGACCGCCGCGGACGGAGTGCTCCAGCTGGGCTTCATGCGCCGCTTCGACGCGGGCTGCCGCACCGCCCGGGAACTGGTGCGCGCCGGAGCCCTGGGCCGGCTGCACACCGTACGGACGATGACCGCCGATCCGGCGCCGCCGACCGCCGCGTACCTGGCGACCTCCGGGGGCCTGTACCGGGACTGCCTGGTGCACGACTTCGACATGGTCCGCTGGGTGACCGGGCACGAGGTGACGCAGGTGTACGCGACCGGCTCCGACGCGGGTCCGGCGGTGTTCCGGCAGGTCGGCGACGTGGACACCGCCGTCGCCGTCCTCACCCTGGACGACGGGACCCTGGCCACCTGTACGGGCACCCGGTGCAACGGCGCCGGGTACGACGTGCGGATGGAGCTGGCCGGGGAGCTCGACCAGGTCTCCTCCGGGCTGGACGACCGGACGCCGATCGCCTCGACCGAACCGCACGGCCCGCCCCCGGCGAGCAAGCCGTGGGCGGGGTTCCTGGAGCGGTTCGGTCCCGCGTACGAGGCGGAGCTGGCGGCCTTCGTCCGGCTGGTGCGCGGCGAGGGCCCCAACCCGTGCGACGGCCGGGAGGCACTGGCCGCGCTGCGGATCGCGGAGGCGTGCGAGGTGTCGCGGCGCGAGCAGCGCCCGGTCCGCATGGCGGAGCTGCCGGACCTGTGAGGCCTCCCGCGACGCCGGGAGCGGGGGCGGCGGGGGCGACGCCGGGGGCGGTACGGAGTCGGGCACGGGCGGCGGCTACCAGCGCACCGGCAGCCGGGTCACGCCCCGGATCAGACTGCCCCCGATGTGGTCCGGCGGCCCGGCGGCCGGGTCCTCGGCCAGGTCCGGGAAGCGCTCCAGCAGGCCGCGGATCGCGATGCGGCCCTCCATCCGGGCGAGCGGGGCGCCGATGCAGAAGTGCAGCCCGTGCCCGAAGGCGAGGTGGCCCTGCGGGGCGCGCCGGATGTCGAAGGTGTCGGGGTCCCCGTAGCGTTCGGGGTCGCGGTCGGCGCCGGCCAGCGACACGAGGACGGTGGCGCCGGCCGGGATGGCGGTGCCGCCGATCTCCATGTCCTCGCGGGCGTAGCGGTAGGTGGAGTTCTGCACCGGCCCGTCGTAGCGCAGCATCTCCTCGATCGCGCCGTCGAGCAGTCCGTCGTGGTCGGCGCGCAGGGCGGCCAGTTGGTCCGGGTGGGCCAGCAGGGCGCGCGTGCCGTTGGAGATGAGGTTGACGGTGGTCTCGTGGCCGGCGATCAGCAGCAGGAAGGCCATGCCGATGAGTTCTTCGGGGGACAACGCGTCGCCGTCCTCGTCCCGGGTCCGGATGAGGGCGCTGAGCAGGTCCTCCCCCGGGTCCTTCGCCTTGGCCGCGACGAGTTCGGTGAGGTACTCGCCGAGCTTCTGGTGCGCCGTGGTGCTCGGGGCGACGGAGGTGGGGGCGAGGACCTCCTTGGACCAGTAGCTGAAGCGCTCGCGGTCCAGGTCGGGGACGCCGAGCAGTTCGCCGATGACGGTCATCGGGAGCGGGAACGCGAGGGCCTTGACCAGGTCGGCGGTGCGCTGCGGGCGGGCGGCCATCGCGTCGAGCAGTTCGTCGGTGATCTGCTGGACGCGGGGACGCATGGCCTGCACGCGGCGGGTGGTGAACTCGCGGGCGACCAGGCGGCGGAGCCGGGTGTGGTGCGGCGGGTCGGCCTCCAGCATGTTGCTGTTGGCTTCGGTGACCGTGATGCCCGGCAGGACCGCGCCGCTGCTCCAGTCCTTCGCCAGACCGGGGTGGCTGAGGGCCTGGCGGGCCTCGTCGTAGCCGACGACCAGGAAGGCGGGTGCGTACTCGGCTGCCGCGACCTCGACCTGGTGCACCGGGCCCGTCGCACGCAGCCGGGCGTAGTACGCGTAGGGGTCCGTGTCGAAGTCCGCGTCGTTCGCGCTGATGTCCGGTTGTGGCATGCGGTCACACTAATGTGACCGCTCAGTACGGGACCCGGCGATTTTCGGTCACTCGTCAGCGTCTCCCGGACACCTGTCGGACACCCACCCCGGTCATCCGGTCACGGCGCGGCGGCCCCAAGCGGTGCCGCCGAGGACGAGTGCGGCCCCCGCGAGGCCGGCCGCGCCCAGGTGTTCGCCGCCGATGACGGTGCCGGCGGCCGCCGCCCACAGCGGCTCGGTGCCCAGCAGCAGGCTGACGCGCGAGGGCGAGGAGCGGCGTACGGCCCACATCTGCACGAAGAAGGCGAAGAGCGTGCAGAAGACGGAGAGGAAGGCGAGTCCCGCCCACTCGGCGGGCCCGAAGGCGGCGGCCGCCGCCCAGGGGCTGTCACCGGTGCCGGGCAGGGCGGCCAGTGCGGCGAAGACGAGGACGGCGCCGCCGAGCTGAACGGTCGTCAGCGACAGCGGATCGGCTCCCTGGACGGCCTTGCTCCGGGCCATCAGCAGGACGTGCAGGGTCCGGGCGAGGGCCGCACCGAGGATGAGCAGGTCGCCGGTGCCGGGGACGGTGATCCCGGCGCCCTGGGTGAGCAGGACGACACCGGCGACGGAAGCCGCGGCCGCTACGAGGAAGGCGCCCGAGGGGGCCTCGCGCCGTACGGCGGCCTCGGCGAGCGGGGTGAAGATCATGGTCAGGCTGATGATCAGCCCGGCGTTGGTGGCGGAGGTGTGGACGACCCCGTAGGTCTCCAGCAGGAAGATCCCCCCGAGTACGAGGCCGAGCAGGCCCGCACCGCGCAGCTGCCGGGCGGTGAGCGCCCGCAACCGCTGCCGTCCGGCGACGACCAGGACGGGCAACACGAGCGCGAAGCGCAGGACGAGCACGGCGATCACGGTGTGGGCGGTCGTGATGCCCTTGGCGGCGAGGTAGCTGCCGCCCCAGACGACGGCGACGGCCAGGACGGGCAGATCCGCGAGCCAGGCCCGGCGGGGCGCGGCGGTGCGTGCGAGGAGGGCGGACGAGCTCACCAGGGACTCTCCAACGGCGTGAAGCGGTGGAGACTTCGGCGGCTCCCACGGGCGCGGCTCACCGTACCGGAGCCGATCATGGCGGTCGAGCGGTTTCACCCCGCCCGGCGCCGCAGTCGTCCGGCGTCGCAGTGGCCCGGCGTCCCGCACCCGGCGCCACCCGGCGTCACCCGGCGCCACCGTCCGCCGGGGCCGCCCTCCCGGGGCCCGACGGACGGCCGCGGCTCAGGCGAAGGTGCCGAAGGTGGCCCGGCCCGTGGGGCGGTAGGTGAGGATGGCCGTGCCGTTCGGCGTCGTGCGCGAGGCGGCCAGCTCGTAGGCCGTCGGCAGCCCGCCCGTGGGGAACAGCCGGCGCCCGGCGCCCAGGAAGACGGGGAACACCAGCAGGTTCAGCTCGTCCACGAGGTCCCGCACCAGCAACCACTGGGCCAGCGCTCCACTGCCGTGCACCTGGAGTTCCCGGCTCCCCTCCAGCGCGTCCTTGACCTGCATGATCTCGCCCTGGAGGTGTTCGCCGTCGATGACCGTGGTCCCGTCCCAGGCCGGTTCCTTGAGCGTGGTCGAGGCGACGTACTTCGGCAGCCCGTTGAGCCGGCTCGCGATCGGGTTCGTCGGGTCGGTCACCTTCGGCCAGTAGCCGGCGAAGATCTCGTACGTGCGGCGCCCGAGCAGGAAGGCCCCGGCCCGGTCGAACACCTCGGTCATGAACGCCTCCATGCCCTCGTCGTCGAACGGCACCAGCCAGCCGCCGTACTCGAACCCGCCGCCGGGGTCCTCGTCCGGCCCGCCGGGGGCCTGCATGACGCCGTCGAGGGTCACGAAGGTGGTGAGGGTCAGCTTGCCCATCGCTCTGCGCTCCTTGCGTCCGGTTCGTGCTGCACGTGTTCAGACTCCCGGGCGCCCCGGACCTCATCGGGGCGGCGCGCACGAACGCGAGGTCCGATTCCCGCCAGCGCCCGCCCCTCCCCGCCCGTTTCATTGAACCCGCAACGAAATATCGGACGAGAGCAGGGAGAAGACGATGAACAGCAGCGG